>DASPUC010000021.1 GCA_035623075.1 Nitrospiraceae bacterium
CTCGTGGAGCGCTGGCGGCAGACCTACAACCGGATTCGGCCCCACAGCGCCCTGGGCTATCGTCCGCCGGCACCGGAAGCCATCGCGCCACGGTGCGCGTGAGTCACATTGCAAGTGGTACAACTACAGGGGGCAGGTCAAATCAGTCTTCGTTCTCCAGCTCAACTTCGCTTGACAGGGTCCGACACAGTTGCTACGGTTCGGCAGTATTAAACAATTCCGACAACGATTCAAAAGCAGTAGGCTGGCGTAGCTCAATCGGCAGAGCAGCGGTTTTGTAAACCGCAGGTTGGAGGTTCGATTCCTCTCGCCAGCTCCATATTTTCAGTGAGTTACAGAACCCTCGCCAGCTCGAACCTGCGCGTGTGCTAAATTTGTGCTAACGGACCGTCCTGCCTCCAACGCCTCCACCCCATCCCGCAAGCTTTCCGGATAGTGATGGGCATAGCACTGCGTCATGATCGGCGACTTGTGCCCCAGGAGCCGCTGAACCTTATACAGATCAACACGCGCCTGGACCATCCTCGTCGCAAACGTGTGGCGAAGATCATGGAAATGGAGGTCTTGAATCTTCGCAATGTCGAGTGCGGCAATTAGCGCTCGCCGGATGTTACTCCCATCGAGAGGCGTGTGGGTTTGGCTGTGAAACACGATGTCAATCGACCGCGGACGCGCCGCGTATTTGTGTTTCAGGAGATCAAGAACGGTTGCATTCACCGGGATTGTCCGTCGTTCTCCGTTTTTTGATCGAACGACGGTGACTGTTCGACGAAACAGATCGACACCAGCCCATGTGAGCGCGAGGATCTCCCCCATACGCATACCAGCATAGAGGGCAAAGACCACGAGCTCCCGCAGCCACGGAGCCGCCGCAGCGAGGAGCTGCTGTTCTTCTTCCATGGTCAGCCAGCGATCCCGCGTATTGTGTTCCTTCTCCATGGAGACCCGGCAGACCGGGTTATCGGTACACCATTCCCACTCTCGCCGAGCCAGATTAAACGCTTTTTTCAAGGTCGCTAACTCCCGGTTAATCGTGGCCGGTTTCACCCCATCGGTGTAGCGTCGGTTCTTGTAGGCCACGATCAGCTTTGGCGTAATCTGATCCAGTGTGGGATTACCAAAAAACCCTTTCAGGTTCTGGATACTGGTCAGTTCCCGCCGATGGTTGGCCCGTCTCGCCGCATGCTCACTCGCGTATCGATCCATCAGTTCCGTCAAGGTCCGATATTGCTCTTCCGGTTTCTCGAAGAATCGCCTTTCGATGATCTGAACCTTCACCTTGCCTAAGATCGCCTCGGCCAGTCGTTTATCAGCAGTCCCCGTCGACCGTCTAACTTGCTGACCTTGATACATGAACGACATCCACCACATGTTACCTCGTTTCACGAGTCCCATTCGTTCACTCCTTTCCAGTGGGACTCGGTGTTATGGTTTCCCCGTGGCCGGGAGTATAGACCTCACGTCTTACGCTCGCAATCAGTCTCTCCAGATCGGCATGGTCCGTCCGGCGTGTTCCGATCTGGAGAGGAACGGACTGTGGTGCAGAGAAGGAGGCTAGCCAATGGTCAATCTTAACCGGATCAAACCAGACTAACCGATGAAGCTTCCGGTAGGGAATCTTGCCTTGCGCCGCCCAGGCATAGAGCGTCGAGGGTTTGATCTGCAGCTTCTGCGCAAGGTTGTTGACGGTCCACAACATCCTGGCCTCTCGGTGTCTCTGGCCCACGCAGTCCCCATCGGCACCGGTGGTTCCACCTGGGATATATAGGGCGCGCGACGCAACAATCAAAAACCCGACATGAGCGGTCCGTTCTGATGTCGGGTTTTGGTCACCGAGAGGGAGGGAGGAGGAAGGAGCTCGACGTGAGGGGAGTACGACAGTGTACGAGCTGGGCAAACCTGCGGCGGTGGCTGCACCGAGCCATGAACGATGCAAACAGCCACCGACTCGACCGGCCTGACACTCGGCCATCGTGGGGTCCGGTTCTGCGAATCCAGTCCAAGTCGTTCATGGAGGGCTGGCCCGGTGTGTGTTTTTCCGATCCGATCAGGTTCTCATGAATAAAATGCCTGGTTGTTCGCATGCAGCAATTCGGGATATTGGGACAAGCTAGCTTACGCGCCTTACGCGGCTTTACTCACGTTTACTCGCAGTGCTAGCTTATTCACGCCAAAAGGCTAACAACGCCTGAAGCAGAGTACCCCCCAGCTTTAGGAGCCGATTCAAAAAACTTGCTGAGGCGCAAGGCGTATCACGTGGAAATACCAAGGGGAAAATGTTTCAAAGGACAAGTGCCAAAAACAAATGATTAAGGAAGCGTTGAAAACACTTCTGACATTCGCCGTTCTTGTCATCACTGGTATCTGCGCCGCTTCAGACGACACCTCACTCCGCAGCAAGACCGTCTTGGAGGTCTTGCGCGAGTCGAAGCGCATCCTCTGGATTGCTGCTCATCCGGATGATGAAAATTCCTCTAGTGCGCTCCTGGCCAGGGGCAAGGAGCTGTCGGGCACGCTCTTTATGGCCAGCTTGACACGAGGGGAAAACAGCGACATCGTGTGGAGCGGATTGCGCCGAGGCTCTGCGATGGGGACGGCCCGATCCGAGCTGTTTGCCAAGTCGATGGCTATCTTAAAAGCTGATGCCTACGACGTCGGACCCTTTGTGAATGGGCCTTATTCCTTGGCGGAGCTCGATGCGAGGCCAGCGAATGCTCCACACCAGGACTGGCTTCCCAAGGCGACCTCTTCAGCGGATGTCATCGCGAAATGGAAGAGAGAGGGGGATCCTCTTGGTTATGTGATTAAACTCGTTCGGGAAAGACGGCCTGATGTCGTCGTGTCGCTGGATGACTACTGCGGAGGGAGCGGACACCCTGAGCACATCGCGGTGGCTCGGCTGTTGCTTCAAGCGATTCCCCTCGCCGCTGACCCCTCGGCCTACCCAGGAGTGGGCGAGCCTTGGAAGGTTCACGCGGTCATCTTCAGCGCCCACATCATCCCCCAGTTAGTGGCTTGTCAGTTTTGCAAGTGTGAGGGAAAGCCACCAACGGTTCCGGCGGAGACAGTGCTCACGGTGGAGAGATCCCGTGTGTACGACATGACCTATCTCGGTGTGAAATGCGTGGTGGCGAAAACCTATCAGAACGCCATGCAAACGAAAGGCTGGACGGAGACAGAGATCCGAGAGGGATGCAGGAAAGCGGAAACACTCGCTGGACAGGTTCCTCAAGGTGGCGCGAAAGAGGACCCGTTGTTTGAACAGTACCGCATCCGCCTACTGAACTCTCAATAACAGTAGATGTTTTGAACCATGAAATAGAGATTGCCCTTTAATCAAGACGGAGGGGGAATGCGGAGGGCATTCCTGCTGCTCATGCTTCTTGGCGGGCTCGGCTGGTGGTATTGGGGCCGAAGTGTGGAACCCGTCCGAGTGATCCACGCTCAGCTCGATGCAATAGACAAGGGCGACTACGCCGTGGCATACGAGTACCTCAGCACAGCGGCCAAGGAGCAGATGACGGCGCAAGACTTCATGACGTTAGTCCAGGGCAACAGCGTGATCGTGAAACACTATGACAGGACTTTTCTCTCGCGGAAAGTGGAGAACAACGTCGCCACCATCAACGGGACCGTAGAGGGGATCGAAGAACAAGTCAGCGACGTCCATTATGTCCTGGTGAAGGAAGGTGAACGTTGGAAGATACAGACCTTTACCTGGTCACCTCCGCGGACAATCAGCAGAAAGGGTTTTGGAGTTCGATAACAGTTGTTTGTGAACTTGCTTCGCGCGACTCCGAATCATCAAGCATGATGCCCGCTAAGCGAAAGTATTTTTGTGGGGATTGTGGACCAAGAGATCTTACCGATGTTTTCATCGAATGGGCAGAACGTTCTGTCCACTCGTCCCTGATAGACAAGCTTGAATGCTGTGGCACCAGACAGTATGCTGCGGGCGCCACAGCATGAGTGCTTACGAGTCGACGAAGCAGAGTAGAAGTCGCCGACCCTGTGTTACAGCCCATTCAAGAAGGCGACCAAGTCAGCCTTTTCACCGTCAGTGAGCCCGATGTTGAAGCGGACGTTGTAAAACTCGATGACGTCTTTCAATCCCGCTGCCGACCCATTGTGAAAGTACGGCGCTCGGGCCGCCAATCCACGCAGAATCGGTCCCTTCAACTTGCCTATGTCCGCCCATTTTCCGGTGATCAACGCCCGCCCCGGATCGGTCGTGGAGATCTCCTGCGTTGGGTCGGTCTTCTTGCGTAGCGTGATCACGGGCAAGTAGCTCACGTCCAGCGGACTCGTAAGGTCGGCGACGCCGATGTTCAGCGGCGCAGAGACGGAATGGTTGCCGACGTTGAAAGTGTCGTGGCACGTGCCACAGGTCCCTTTGATGATCGGCTGACCGGTCGCGTCGTTGAGCCCGCCAACTCCCGTAATGTTGATGGTGCGCGAGTTGAACAGCGTCTGGCCACGAAGAATGCGGGCGCGGCGGTCGGCACGATCATCATCAGTGGGCGCCTGAGCCCAGTGCGGCGTGAACAGCGAGAAGATCACCGGGGTGAACGGCGCTTTGAAGGGGTTCTGGCCCAGCGGGTCATTGATACCAACAAAGAAGGACTGCGTCACGAGGGCCACTGGGCCCCCGGTCGCGCCCTGGGCATCGAGTGTCCCAGCGACAAAGTCGAAGGCCTGCGCGGTCGAGAGTCCCATTTCAAATGCGACGATTTGCTGCTGCTGTTGCCCGGTGAGTGGGGTCGTGGCTTGGGCGTGGCCATTCGTGGCATCCAGGGCTTGATGTGCGAGGTCGGACAGCAGGTCGCTCGGGTTGGTGGCGAAGGTGATGGGCTTGGTTCCGGTCTGTGTCGAGGATTCGCGCCCGTCCCACATCACGGTGCTCAGAAACCGAAGGTTGGTGGCAGGAAGCGGGCGTCGATACATGGAGAGGGTCGAGGCGTCATTACACCCGTAGGGGTTCTTGACGCTGACCACGTCAAACTCGGCTCCATCCGGCACCGGGAGCGCGATGCGAATCAAGCCGCGACTGATCAGCAGGCTATAGGCCGCTCGGCGATCAGCTACTGTGGTAGTGTCGATATGGTGATCGCAATTCGAGCCGTCGTTGGTGCGAAAGATCGGGTCCAAGCCTGCCGAGTCTTCAAACCGGTCCGCCACATGGGCCGCCGACACGGTCCAGGCGTCGCTGGCCTGGTGACAAGTCGAGCAGCTCCGACCATTGCTCCCAAGGCTCTGGAAAAACGGACCGGTGAGATCCACTTTCCCGGTCGTGCTAAAGGTTTTCAGGATGCCAGTCGGGTCAGGAAATGGAAAGAGATTCGGAAGAAAGGTCGGGGTGCCCGTGTCAGCCAGGACCGCCGTCACGACACCCAGCAAGAGTATACCTGGTAGCACTATGCGAGTCTTCAGCATGGCCAGCCTCCATTGGGAGCGGTGAGGTGCGAGGGAGGCAATGCTAAAGGGAAGGATCCGAAAATGTATATCCGCTCAATTACGTATCTCTCCACAACAGGGGTGATACTCCAGTAGTCACGTTCGGTCAGGCGATCTAATAGCTTCACAGCAAGTCGGAGTTGATCTACCTTTATTTATCCTCTTGGCGGTGTTCTATGACCTCCTGGCCTTCTATACCTCTCACAATTTGGCCCCTGCTCTCTTTGGAGATCTGTATTGGGCGGTGTGATCTGTTCAGAAAAGACGGCTGATTGTGCTCATTTTGTGCTCAACTCCACCTCACTCCAGCTCATTCCAGCCTACTCCAGCCAAAGTTTGGATTTCGCGCAAACTTTGGCTGGAGTGGGCCTCAGTGAGCCTGAATAGGCTGGAGGAGGGTCCGGGACACGGTTT